>NZ_QBBV01000051.1:0-451 GCF_003073115.1 Acuticoccus kandeliae
CCCTGCACCAGGATCTCCGGGACCGACGCACCGCTGGTGATCCCGACCGTCGTGACGCCGTCGAGCCAGGACTCGTCGATCTCGCGGGCGTAGTCGATCAGGTACGAGGCACCGGCCCCGGCGCCCAGTGCGACCTCGACCAGGCGCACCGAGTTCGACGAGTTCCGCGACCCGACGACCAGCACCAGGTCGCAGCGCGGCGCCATCGTCTTCACCGCGACCTGGCGGTTCTGCGTGGCGTAGCAGATGTCGTCCGACGGCGGGTTCTGCAGCTTCGGGAACCGCTCGCGCAGCGCACGGACGGTGTCCATCGTCTCGTCGACGCTCAGCGTGGTCTGAGACAGCCACACGACCCGCTCCGGGTCGCGGACGGTCACGGAGTCGACGTCGGCGGCGCACTCGACGAGCTGGCTGTGCTCGGGCGCCTCACCGGAGGTCCCCTCGACCTCCT
>NZ_QBBV01000052.1:0-448 GCF_003073115.1 Acuticoccus kandeliae
CGGCTGGTCGTGCTCGCCTCCTCCGACGACCCGTACGCGGTCCGCTCGGCGTTCCAGGCCGGCGCGCAGGCCTACCTGCTCAAGTCGGCGTCGCCCTCGGTCGTGACCGACGGCGTCAAGCGGGTCCTCGACGGTGGCGTCTACGCCGACCCGACGGTCGCCCCGCTGCTCGCCACCGGGTCCCGCGTGCCCGGCACCGACAACACCCCGCGTGAGCTCTCGGCCCGCGAGGTCGAGGTGCTGCAGCTCGTCGCGGACGGCCAGTCCAACAAGGAGATCGGTGAGGCCCTGAACCTCTCCGCCCTCACGGTGAAGAGCCACCTCTCCCGGATCGGCCGCAAGCTCGGCACCGGCGACCGCGCCCAGATGGTCGCGCTCGCCATGCGCGCGGGGGTCATTCGCTGACTCCCGGGACCGGCGCCGCCGGCGGTACGGACACGACCCGGCC
>NZ_QBBV01000053.1:0-447 GCF_003073115.1 Acuticoccus kandeliae
GTCCACGTTCAGCCCGCGGGCCAGGCCGAACAGCTCGACCAGGGTCTTGCCGGCCGAGGCCAGCGCGTCCCGCGGGGTGATGGACGGCTTCGACTCGACGTCGAGGATGAGCTTGTCGAAGTCGGTGCGCTGCTCGACTCGCGTGGCCTCGACCTTGTAGGTCACCTTCAGCACCGGCGAGTAGATCGAGTCGACCGGGATACGGCCGATCTCGGCACCGGTGGCCTTGTTCTGCATCGCCGGGACGTACCCGCGGCCGCGCTCGACGACGAGCTCGACCTCGAGCCGGCCCTTGTCGTTGAGCGAGGCGATGTGCAGGTCCGGGTTGTGCACGGTGACACCGGCGGGCGGGACGATGTCCCCCGCGGTGACCGCACCCGGGCCCTGCTTGCGCAGGTACATCGTCACCGGCTCGTCCCCCTCGGAGCCCACGACGAGCTCCTCGAG
>NZ_QBBV01000054.1:0-446 GCF_003073115.1 Acuticoccus kandeliae
TTCCGATCTAGCTGATGTCGGTGTGGGTGTGGCTGTTGTTGTCGACCGACGTGTGGGTCTCGGTGCTGCTGTCGGTGTTGTACGAGTCGCTGATGTCGGTGCTCTGGTGCGACTCGTTCCAGGTCTTGTTGAACGACCCGTCGGCGTCGTGCGAACCGGTCGCGTTGCCGCCCAGCGAGACCGCGCCACCCTTGTCGGCGGAGATGTCGCCGGTGTTGTAGGCCGAGCCCTGGCCGAAGGCGGTGGTGTTGCCGTTGCCGGACACGACCTGGTTGCCGTCGCCGACGACGTTGCCGTTGCCGGTGGTGACCGGGGCGTTGTTGTCGCCGCCGACGGCCACGGCGCCGTCACCGGAGGCGGAGGTCGACCGGATGTCGATGTCCTGGTCGAAGGCGCCGCCGTGGGTGTCGATGTGCTGGTTCACGGAGTTGTCGACGACGGTGTCG
>NZ_QBBV01000055.1:0-438 GCF_003073115.1 Acuticoccus kandeliae
GGGGGCGCGGCCGGTGCGCGAGTCACTTGCCGAGCTTGCGGCGCTGCACCCGGGTCTTGCGCAGCAGCTTGCGGTGCTTCTTCTTCGACATCCGCTTGCGGCGCTTCTTGATGACCGAGCCCATGTGGGTGCTCCTCCTGTGTCGACGCAGATCGTCAGCGACCGCTCCACCGGGTGACCTCGGAGTGGGCCGCCCGCACGATCCGTGCACGTGGACACGAGGCGCGGGCCGGGCGACGCCCGCCGGAGCGGGGCGACGACGCGATGCGACCGGTGGGGGTCGGCAGCCGGTTCACCAGTCTACCCGGGCGTACCGGCCTTCACCCCACCGGGGATCAGCCCGCGTCGAAGTAGGCGTTGCGCAGGTAGTCCTCGACCGCGCGCTGCGGCACGCGGAACGAACGACCGACCCGCGCGGCGGGCAGCTCGCCGGAGTGG
>NZ_QBBV01000056.1:0-438 GCF_003073115.1 Acuticoccus kandeliae
CGGGTTCCTGATGCCACGCCGACGCCCGTCCGGTACCGGCACTCGCTCAGCCGACGGTCACCTGCGGTTCACCCGTCACACCGTCCACGCTCTCGCCCATCTCCTCGGCGAGCCGCATGGCCTCCTCGATCAGCGTCTCCACGATCTTGTGCTCGGGGACGGTCTTGATGACCTCGCCCTTGACGAAGATCTGGCCCTTGCCGTTGCCGGAGGCGACGCCCAGATCGGCCTCGCGCGCCTCACCGGGACCGTTGACGACGCAGCCCATGACGGCCACGCGCAGCGGGACCTCCATGCCGGTCAGACCGGCGGTGACCTCGTCGGCGAGGGTGTAGACGTCCACCTGGGCCCGCCCGCAGGACGGGCAGGACACGATCTCGAGCTTGCGCGGGCGCAGGTTCAGCGACTCCAGGATCTGCTGGCCGACCTTGATCTCCC
>NZ_QBBV01000057.1:0-435 GCF_003073115.1 Acuticoccus kandeliae
CGCGGGCTCCGCCGGGGCGGTCACCGCATCGAGGTCGGACCCGAGCAGCTCGCGCACCCGGTGCCGGGCGAAGGCGTCGACCGCCTCCTCCCCCGCCGTCTCGGCGAGGAAGCGCAGTGCCTGGGTGGCCAGGTCGTCGTACCCGTGCCCGAACCGAACCCGGCCCGTGTCGGTGAGCAGGTACTCCCGGGCCGGACGGCCCCGGCCGCGCGGACGGGCGGACCGGGCCGGGGCCCGGACCTCCGCCTCGCCGTCGGCGATCAGCGCGTCGAGGTGCCGGCGCACGGCGGCCTCGGTGAGCTCCAGCTCGGCCGCCACCACGGCGGCCGTGACCGGACCCTGCTCCATGAGCACCCGCGCCACGAGGGCGCGGGTACCCGTCCCGGACCCGGCGGGCACCACGGCGTCGCAGCCGACGCCGTGCCCGCAGGCAGG
>NZ_QBBV01000058.1:0-434 GCF_003073115.1 Acuticoccus kandeliae
GATGAGCGGCACGCTCCGTGGTAAGGTGAGCCCCACACGACCCGCAGGCGGGTCGTGTTTTTCCTTACTCGGGGCGTGCCGCTCGGAGCCGCCACCCCCGTGTGCCCGCCGGGCGCCAGGCGTCCCGGCGGCGACACGTCCTGTTTTCCTGGAGGAGTTGATGACGGTGACGGACACCCAGGCCACCTGGCTGACCCAGGACGCCTACGACCGGCTGAAGGCCGAGCTGGACGGGTTGATCGAGAACCGGCCCGTCATCGCCGCGGAGATCAACGCCCGCCGCGAGGAGGGCGACCTGAAGGAGAACGGCGGCTACCACGCGGCGCGCGAGGAGCAGGGCCAGCAGGAGGCCCGGATCCGTCAGCTGCAGGAGCTGCTGCGCACCGCCCAGGTCGGCACCGCGCCGTCCAGCTCCGACGAGGCCTCCCCCGGCA
>NZ_QBBV01000059.1:0-433 GCF_003073115.1 Acuticoccus kandeliae
ACATATGCAGATACATACATACATACATACATACATAACATACATACATACATACATAACATACATACATACAATACATACATACGTACGTACATTGATACATACCTACATTCATACGTGTCTACATTCATTCATTCATTCATACATATATACATACAAACATACCGTACATGCATACATTCCCAACCAGGGACAAATCCTGGATTTTCAAAAATACAACCTCCCGCCGTTACAAAACCTCGTGATAACCGCCAGCGGTTTCACACCAGGTATGTGTCTATCTTCTTACATACATACATACATACATACATACATACATACATACACAGACGTGACTGACTATGTGTGTGTGAGTGTGTGTGGAAAAGACACGTTCATAGATAAATGAGTGGAATGGCATGTCTGAATGAAGCAAAGGCACTCATCAACGTCC
>NZ_QBBV01000060.1:0-432 GCF_003073115.1 Acuticoccus kandeliae
GATGGATGGATGTATACATGCATGTATGTATGTATGTATGTTTGTATGTATGTATGTATGTATGTATGTATGTATGTATGTATGTATGTATGTACTGTATGTATGTATGTATGTATGTATGAATGTACAAAGTTCTGTCTGTCCGTCCGTCTGCATGGAACATACATACATACATACATACATAAAGGCATGCATACATACATACATACCGCAGGCAGCATACACCAATCCTCCTGGACATAGTCGAACTTCCTCTTCCTCCTCCCTTCTTCTTCTCCTTCCTCTTTCTTCCTTCTCCTTCTTCTTCTTCTCCCTCCATCATCTTCTTCTTGCGGGTCTCCTTCATCTTCTTATCCGTCTTCTTCTTCTGTGATAAAGAAGAAGAGGAAGAAGAAGTTGTCGGTCTAGGTGTCGGCGAGCGTGAGTTTAAAG
>NZ_QBBV01000061.1:0-431 GCF_003073115.1 Acuticoccus kandeliae
CGCATCGGGTCCCAGGAGAGCGTGTTCTCCTCGGAGCGCTTCCTCGCGCCGCGCTCCCTGCTGGCAGCCATCCGCTCCGAACAGCCCGACGTGCTACTGATCGACGAGGTCGACCGCGCCGACGAGGCCCTGGAGGCCGTCCTGCTGGAGACCCTGGGCGAGTTCCAGATCTCCGTGCCCGAGATCGGTACCTTCGTCGCCGAGCAGCGCCCGTACGTGCTGCTGACCTCGAACAACACCCGCGACCTCGCCGCCGCGCTCAAGCGCCGCTGCCTGCACCTGTTCCTCGACTACCCGTCGGCCTCCCGCGAGCTGGAGATCGTCAAGTCGAAGAAGACCGGGCTGTCGGACCAGTTGGCCGAGGAGCTGGTCAACGTCGTGCGCGGGCTGCGCGAGATGGAGCTGCGCAAGTCGCCGTCGATCTCGGAGAC
>NZ_QBBV01000062.1:0-429 GCF_003073115.1 Acuticoccus kandeliae
GCGTGAACTGGATCGACCGGTCGGTCGGCAGGACCATGATCGGGATCGTGTCGCTCGTCCCCAGCGTGCTCACCGGGCGTCCGCCCTGGCCGGCCTCGTCGGGGTAGGAGAACTCCCAGTTCCACTGGAACCCGACGATGTCGACCCGCAGGTCGGCCGGGCCGCCCGCGGTCGGGTTCTCCTTGTCGATGTAGTTCTGCACGTTCACCGTGAAGCCGAAGAGCACGGCCACGATGACGGTGGGGATCGCCGTGAAGACGAGCTCGACCGGCAGGTTGTACTGCGTCTGGCGCGGCAGCGAGCCGTCGTCGTCCTTGCGCTTCCGGTGCAGGATCATCGCCCAGAACATGGCGCCCCAGGTGATGACACCGACGACCAGCGCCGCGATCGCGGACCAGGTCCACAGGTTGCGCATCGACTCGGCTTCGG
>NZ_QBBV01000063.1:0-426 GCF_003073115.1 Acuticoccus kandeliae
GTCTCGGAGCCGGCCTCGGCGACCTGCCGCGCGGCGGCGGCGAGCCGGCCGAGCTCGGTGACCAGGCCGGTCGCCGGGTCCGACTCGGCGGCCTCGGCGTCCGCGGCGAAGGGCGCCCACACCGCGTCGAGCTCGGCGCGGTGCTCCTCGACGTGCCGGGTGCCCTCCTCGGTCAGATGGACGACCCGACGACCTTCGGTCGGCTCGGACCGGACCAGTCCCTCGTCCTCCAGCTGGGACAGCATCGGGTACACCGAGCCGGGGCTCGGCTTCCACTGCCCGCCGGAGCGGCCGGTGATCTCCTGGATGATCTCGTAGCCGTGCCGCGGGCCGTCGGCGACGACCGCGAGCACCGCGGTGCGCACGTCGCCGCGGGCACGCTTGCCGCGCCGGCCGCCGGGCCCGCCGGGGCCGAATCCGCCCGGG
>NZ_QBBV01000064.1:0-419 GCF_003073115.1 Acuticoccus kandeliae
CGAGATCGGTTCGTACCAGGGCATCCGTCACCGTCGCGGCCTTCCGGTCCGCGGCCAGCGCACGAAGACCAACGCGCGCGGCCGCAAGGGTCCGAAGAAGACCGTCGCCGGTAAGAAGAAGGCAGGTAAGAAGTAATGCCGCCCCGCGCACGTCAGGGTGCCGGACCCAAGAAGGTCCGCCGTCGCGAGAAGAAGAACGTCGCGCACGGTCACGCCCACATCAAGTCCACGTTCAACAACACGATCGTGTCGATCACCGACCCGACCGGTGCCGTCATCGCCTGGGCCTCGTCCGGGCACGTCGGCCTGAAGGGCTCCCGGAAGTCGACGCCGTTCGCCGCGCAGCTCGCCGCCGAGAACGCCGCCCGCAAGGCGATGGACCACGGCATGAAGAAGTGCGACGTCTTCGTCAAGGGCCC
>NZ_QBBV01000065.1:0-417 GCF_003073115.1 Acuticoccus kandeliae
CCCTGGGGGTCGTTACCTTCCACGAGCAAAACACGTAGCCCCTTCAGAGCCAGATCCTGAGCAAGATGAACAGAAACTGAGGTTTTGTAAACGCCACCTTTATGGGCAGCAACCCCGATCACCGGTGGAAATACGTCTTCAGCACGTCGCAATCGCGTACCAAACACATCACGCATATGATTAATTTGTTCAATTGTATAACCAACACGTTGCTCAACCCGTCCTCGAATTTCCATATCCGGGTGCGGTAGTCGCCCTGCTTTCTCGGCATCTCTGATAGCCTGAGAAGAAACCCCAACTAAATCCGCTGCTTCACCTATTCTCCAGCGCCGGGTTATTTTCCTCGCTGCCGGGCTGTCATCATTAAACTGTGCAATGGCGATAGCCTTCGTCATTTCATGACCAGCGTTTATGCAC
>NZ_QBBV01000066.1:0-417 GCF_003073115.1 Acuticoccus kandeliae
GGCGATGGTGCGGATCGCGGTCGAGACGACCGTCTGGTCCAGGGCGGCCAGGAACATGCCCAGCATCAGTCCACCCAGGACGGTCAGGATCTGCCGGTGCGTCAGCTCGCCGTCGCCGGAGGTGGCGGCGGGGCGCTGCGCACTGGCGGCAGCGGTGGACATTCTCAGGACTCCTGTGCTTCGAAGGTCTGGTAGTCGTCGAGGAAGCGGCCGAGCAGGCCGGTGAGGGCCTGGCGGTCGTCGGGGCTCCACGCGGCCAGCACGGTGGCGATGACGTGCGCGCGACGGCGTCGCTCGGTCTCGATCACGCGGACGCCCTCGTCCGTCGCGGCGAGGAGGGAGGCGCGCCCGTCGCCGGGGTCGGCGCGCCGCTCGATGAGACCCGCCTTGACCAGGCCGGACACCTGACGGCTGATC
>NZ_QBBV01000067.1:0-411 GCF_003073115.1 Acuticoccus kandeliae
GGTCCATGGTGGCGGCGCCGTCGTGCACCTCACCGAGCTTGTAGTTGATCCCGGTGTAGTACAGGATCCGCTCGGTCGTGGTCGTCTTACCGGCGTCGATGTGGGCCATGATGCCGATGTTGCGGACCTTGGTCAGGTCCGTCAGCACGTCCTGTGCTGCCACTGCTCAGCTCTCCCTGGATCGCGAGTTGGCGCCCGACGGTCGGCCGGTCACCAGCGGTAGTGGGCGAAGGCGCGGTTCGACTCCGCCATCTTGTGCATGTCCTCGCGCCGCTTGACGCTGGCGCCGAGGCCGTTGCTGGCGTCGAGCAGCTCGTTCATGAGGCGCTCGACCATGGTCTTCTCGCGACGCTGGCCGGAGTAGGTGACCAGCCACCGCAGTCCCAGGGTGGTCTGCCGGACGGCACGGAC
>NZ_QBBV01000068.1:0-410 GCF_003073115.1 Acuticoccus kandeliae
TCGCGACCGCGCTCGACCGCGACGGCCGCGGCGACGTCATCCGCCGCAAGGCGGGCCTCCCGCCCGCCACGTACTTCTCCGGCGGCAAGATCCAGTGGATCCTGGAGAACGTCGACGGCGTCCGCGAGGCCGCGGAGAACGGCGACGCGGTCTTCGGCAACACCGACACCTGGGTCATCTGGAACCTCACCGGCGGCACCCACGGCGGACTGCACGTCACCGACGTGACCAACGCCAGCCGCACCATGCTGATGGATCTCGAGACCCTCGACTGGGACGACGAGCTGCTCGGCTTCTTCGGCATCCCGCGGCAGATGCTGCCGGAGATCAAGCCGTCGTCGTCGGCGACCGCGTTCGGGAAGACCCTGGAGAACGGCCCGCTCGGCGGCGAGGTCCCCATCACCGGCGAC
>NZ_QBBV01000069.1:0-409 GCF_003073115.1 Acuticoccus kandeliae
GCCGTGTGTCGCGGGCCGGGACCTAGACGATGGTCCAGGTGTCGCGGCCGTTGAGCAGGGCCTGCAGGTCCGCGTCGGGCCTGGCGTCGCGCGCCGCCTGCACCTGGGCGCGGGCGGCGTCGTCGTAGGTGGTGCGATCGGTGTTGCGGAAGATCCCGGTGACGGTGTGGGTGAGGTCCTGGTCCGAGAGCCGGGACAGGGCGAAGGCCAGCTCGTGGTCGGTGGCGTCGTGCACGACGATCCGGTCGGCGTCGACCGAGGCGGTCTCGACGACCTTGAGCTTGAACCCGTCCTGCACGACGGCGTGCGAGCCGCGTCCGTCGTCTCCGGGGGCGCCGAAGACGATCGGCTCACCGTGGACGACGGGGATGAGCCGGTTGTCGGTGTCGCCCTTGCGGAGCACGTCGAA
>NZ_QBBV01000070.1:0-408 GCF_003073115.1 Acuticoccus kandeliae
GACTAGGCTGGTGCGGAGGCAGCACGAGCGGTACGTCAAGCAACGGCGGCCGGTTGTCACTCACGGTGACGTCGATGGCGCGTCCGGGAACGGACGACGAGCACGTCGACGGCGCCGACGGCGACGACTCGCGAGGGAGCACGACACATGAGCAGTGAGACGCCCACCGGGGTGGGGGGAGACCAGGGCCCCGACGTCGGCGAGGTCGTCCGCTTCGAGGTGACCGAGCACGGTGACGGCGCCGTCGTCGTCGGAGTGCACGGCGAGATCGACACGA
This sequence comes from Acuticoccus kandeliae, assembly GCF_003073115.1. Classification (NCBI taxonomy): domain Bacteria; kingdom Pseudomonadati; phylum Pseudomonadota; class Alphaproteobacteria; order Hyphomicrobiales; family Amorphaceae; genus Acuticoccus; species Acuticoccus kandeliae. The sequence goes on from NZ_QBBV01000070.1 coordinate 278, forward strand.
TGACCGCGCCCGTGCTGAGCGAGCGACTCGCCGAGCGGATCGGCTCCGCGAGCCTGCTCGTGGTGGACCTGACCCGGGTCACGTTCCTCGGGTCGGCCGGGCTGGCGGCGCTCGTCGAGGGCAAGGTCAGA
>NZ_QBBV01000071.1:0-408 GCF_003073115.1 Acuticoccus kandeliae
ACCGACGGCGGGGGCCTGCTGGATCTCACCGTCGCCGACGTCATGACCCGCCACGTCGTGACCTGTTCGCCGGAGGACTCGCTCGCCGAGGCCATGGGTCTGATGAACCGCTGGCGTCACCGCCACCTGCCCGTCGTCGACGGCGGACGGCTCGTCGGGATGATCAGCATCGGTGACGTCGTCAAGCAGCGGCTGGCCGAGATGAGCACCGAGGCCGGGGTGCTGCGCGACATCTACCTCGCCTCGCACTGATCCCGCCCCCGGTCGTCCCCGGTGTGACGTGACCGTTTCGCCGGGAACGACCGGGGTGCGCCGTGCGTTGGACCGGACATGACTGCAGCGAGTGCCACCGCAGGTCGCCGCGCCGGCCGCACGGCCGCGTTCGCGACACTGTTCCGTGCCCTCACC
>NZ_QBBV01000072.1:0-407 GCF_003073115.1 Acuticoccus kandeliae
GTGGTGTCGCTCGCCGTCGTCGGGGTGGTGGCGGTCGGTCTCGGATTCCTCTTCCCGGGGTTGGGCGTGTCTCTGCTGCTGTTCCTGCTGGTGGACGCCCTGACACAGCAGTTCCGAGGCCGCCGTACGGCATCGGATGCCGCGATGTCCGAGTGATCGGAGGAACCGGGCGGTGGACGCCACCGACCACTGCTGCGACAGACGGGTGTCGCCTCGGGGACCGGGGTGGCCGGCGGTTCACGGATGCCGCGGGTCGCGGTCGCGGTGCAGAAGACGCCGCGGCCGGGACGCGAGCCGGACGAGGCCGGAGTGCTACTCCTTCGCCCCGCACCGGCAGGGCTTGCCCTCCTGGCAGCCGCAGGTGCAGCTGGGGCCGCAGTTGCAGGACGAGGCGGTCTCGGACATCG
>NZ_QBBV01000073.1:0-405 GCF_003073115.1 Acuticoccus kandeliae
CTGGCAATTTTTTCTGCACACTGGATGGCTTCTTCGACCAGTGTCTCAACAGGAAAAATTTTGCTCACAAGACCTGCTTGCTTGGCATCCTGAGCTGAGATCCAGTCACCAGTGAGGACCATCTCCATGGCCAGTGACTTTCCGACGGCACGGGTCAGCCTCTGGGTGCCCCCTGCACCTGGGATGGTTCCAATTAGGATTTCTGGCTGCCCAAACTGGGCTTTCTCTCCAGCATAAATGATGTCACACATCATAGCAAGTTCACAGCCACCTCCAAGGGCGTAGCCATTGACAGCGGCTATGATGGGCTTCTTGACCCGGGGGAGTCGGTCCCAGTGGCTCAAGAACGCGCCAGAGTAACAGTCCTGGAATGTGTGGTTCTGCATTTCCTTGATGTCAGCTCCA
>NZ_QBBV01000074.1:0-404 GCF_003073115.1 Acuticoccus kandeliae
CCAGGTCTGGGGTGGGACGGGAGGGCACTGAGAATGTTGTCTCTTTCAAGGGAACTTTGGGGGCAGCCCTGGAGGCTGCAGGACCCAAGGAGCTCGCAGGATGGATAGGAAGGCGGACTTGGGAGACGGAGTTCTCAGGCGACTTCAGAGGCCAGAGGTGGTGTGGCCTTGGGGATAGGCTCCCAGAATTAAGAGAACTTTTCCTTGAATGTGCTCCAGTAGTCTTTCAGGGAGCTGATGCGTTCATTCACCCAGTCCCTAGCCTGCTTCACGTAGCCCTGCACTGTTTCCGCAAAGGAGGGATCCTCGGCCTCTGTAACTCGGGCAGAGGCCAGGAGCACCAGGAAGACAGCCACGAAGAGGAGCCGGGGCTGCATGGCGCCTTTGTTCCTGGAGCAGCTGCT
>NZ_QBBV01000075.1:0-404 GCF_003073115.1 Acuticoccus kandeliae
CTCGGTGTTGTCGGCCAGCACGCCCGACCCCCGGTGCACGACGACGACCGTGGCCTGCGTGTGCGGGGTGGTGCGGATGTGCAGGTGGCCGGCCGCCGTGACGCCCTCGCCGGGGCCGTCCACGGTGACGGTCACCGGGTCGAGCTTCTCCCCGTCCAGGGTGACCAGGGTGGCCTCGCCGAACCCGGACCAGGCCGCGGCGGCGACCCGGTCGAACGGGACACCGCCCTCGCCGATCCGGGCGTCGTCGCGGCCGACCTTCTCGACGGTCACCCCGGCGGCCTCGGTGACCGAGACCGGCGCGGTGCCCTCGAACGCGGCACTGCCGTCGTGCAGGCCCTTGAGCCGGCGCAGCGGGGTGAACCGCCAGTTCTCCTCGCGGCCACCGGAGATCGGAAGAGCAC
>NZ_QBBV01000076.1:0-403 GCF_003073115.1 Acuticoccus kandeliae
CGCCGCGCCACGCTCACCGCGGTGGCGGCCGCCAACTACGGCGCGACCCGGCTGCGGAAGCACTTCCCGGTGCTCTACGCGGGCGCCGACGGCACGGTCGCCCACGAGTGCATCCTCGACCTGCGCACGCTGACCAAGGAGACCGGGGTGACCGTCGACGACGTCGCCAAGCGGCTCATCGACCACGGCATCCACGCCCCGACCATGTCCTTCCCGGTGGCCGGGACGCTGATGGTCGAGCCCACCGAGTCCGAGGACCTCGCGGAGATCGCGCGGTTCGTCGCCGCGATGGTGTCGATCCGCGGCGAGATCGACCGGGTCGCCGCGGGGGAGTGGCCCGCCGAGGACAACCCGTTGCGGAACGCCCCGCACACCGCGGCCTGCCTGGCCGACGACAAGTGGG
>NZ_QBBV01000077.1:0-402 GCF_003073115.1 Acuticoccus kandeliae
CACGTTTCGTCCCTTCCACTGCTGTCCAGTTTTCCCTTGTCCTTCCAGCCTGCCCTGCGTTAGTTGTGAGCTATGGTTGTCTGAACCCAGTCCAGAATGGAGGGCACCTTCACATACACACTGTACTCGGCCACAGCGCAGCTCTTGTCAAAGCTCAGGATCCCGGCCGCATACCAGGTGTCTTCAGCCTCATCGTGAACTGCAAAGGCGCTGCCGGCATCGCCGTAGCAGGTGTCTTCCTGATACTTGGACAGGCCAGCACAGAAGGTGTGCTGGTTCAGTATGGGCTGCACTCCTACAGGGCTAATTTTTGTCTTCTTTTCGGGCACTGTGCTGCCTTCATAGTGCTTTACACATTTGTCTTGCTCAGCCACGGGCAGCATGACGTATTTCAGATGCTCA
>NZ_QBBV01000078.1:0-397 GCF_003073115.1 Acuticoccus kandeliae
TCTCGAACGTCTCGATGACGTCGTCGACCTTGATGTCGCCGTAGGTACCGAGCGTCAGACCGCACTCGAAGCCCTCGCGGACCTCGACCACGTCGTCCTTGAACCGGCGCAGCGACGAGATCGGGAGGTTCTCGTGGATCACCTTCGAGTCGCGCAGCAGGCGCGCCCGGGCGTTCCGGCGGATCTCCCCGCTCATCACCAGGCAACCGGCGATCGTGCCGAACTTCGAGGACTTGAAGACCTCGCGGACCTCCGCGCGGCCCAGCTCGACCTCCTCGTACTCCGGCTTGAGCATGCCCTTCAGGGCCGCCTCGATCTCGTCGATCGCCTGGTAGATCACCGAGTAGTAGCGGATCTCGACGCCCTCGCGGTTGGCAAGCTCGGTGGCCTTGCCCTC
>NZ_QBBV01000079.1:0-395 GCF_003073115.1 Acuticoccus kandeliae
CGGGTCGGTGTCGAGCAGCCGGTCGAGCAGTGCGTGGTCCACGACGGCCCCGTCCATGGGCCGTCAGGGTGTCACCTGAGCAGCGAACGCGCCATCACCATGCGCTGGATCTGGTTGGTGCCCTCGTAGATCTGGGTGATCTTCGCGTCGCGCATCATGCGCTCGGCCGGGAAGTCGCGGGTGTAGCCCGCGCCGCCGAGCAGCTGGACGGCGTCGGTGGTCACCTGCATCGCGGTGTCGGAGGCGAAGCACTTGGCGGCCGAGGAGATGAAGCCCAGGTCGGGCTCGTTGCGCTCGGCGCGCGAGGCGGCCACGTAGCAGAGCTGGCGGGCGGCCTCGACCTTCATCGCCATGTCGGCGAGCATGAACTGCAGGCCCTGGAACTCGGCCAGGTG
>NZ_QBBV01000080.1:0-391 GCF_003073115.1 Acuticoccus kandeliae
CGCGACGTCCCGGTCCGCACCGCGCTCGGCGCCATGGCGATCTCGTTCTACCTGTGGCTCGTGATGTGCGGGTTCAACGACTGGATCTCGTACTTCTTCCACATCTCGCTGAACGCGACCACGTGGGCCGGCCGCATCGGTCTGCTCGTCGTGCCGCCGATCGTGTACTGGGTGGCCTACCGCTGGTGCATCGGTCTGCAGCGGTCGGACCGCGCGGTGCTGGAGCACGGCATCGAGACGGGCATCATCAAGCGGCTGCCGCACGGTGAGTTCATCGAGGTGCACCAGCCGCTGGGCGGGGTCGACGCGCACGGTCACGCCATTCCGCTGGAGTACCAGGGCGCCTCTGTGCCCAAGCGGATGAACCAGCCCGGGTCGGCGGGTGAGCCGG
>NZ_QBBV01000081.1:0-390 GCF_003073115.1 Acuticoccus kandeliae
ATCTCACCTCTCCTAGTCGCTACTCGGGCCGGCTGCTAGCGCCGACGCGCCTTGCGGTCGTCCTTGATGTGGCCCCGGAAGGTCCGGGTCGGGGCGAACTCGCCCAGCTTGTGACCGACCATCGAGTCGGACACGAACACCGGGACGTGCTTGCGGCCGTCGTGCACGGCGATGGTGTGACCGATCATGTCCGGGATGATCGTGGACCGACGGGACCACGTGCGGATGACGGTCTTCTTGCCGGACTCGTTGAGGACGTCCACCTTCTTGAGCAGGTGGTCGTCCACGAAGGGGCCCTTCTTCAGGCTGCGCGGCATGTCTTACCTCCCCGCTCAGCGCCTCTTGCCCGTCCGACGCCGGCGGACGCTCAACTTGTCGGCCGGCTTGCTC
>NZ_QBBV01000082.1:0-390 GCF_003073115.1 Acuticoccus kandeliae
CCCTCGGTGGCGTCAACTTCGTGACGACCATCGTCTGCATGTGCGCGCCGGGAATGACGATGTTCCGGATGCCGATCTTCACCTGGAACATCTTCATCACCGCACTGCTGGTGCTGATCGCGTTCCCGATCCTGACCGCCGCGCTGCTGGCGCTGGCCGCGGACCGCCACCTCGGTGCGCAGATCTTCAACCCGGCCAACGGTGGTGTGGTGCTCTGGCAGCACCTGTTCTGGTTCTTCGGCCATCCGGAGGTCTACATCGTCGCGTTGCCGTTCTTCGGCATCGTCTCGGAGATCTTCCCGGTGTTCTCCCGCAAGCCGCTGTTCGGCTACAAGGGCCTGGTCTTCGCGACCATGGCCATCGCGGCGCTGTCGGTCGCGGTGTGGGCGC
>NZ_QBBV01000083.1:0-389 GCF_003073115.1 Acuticoccus kandeliae
CGACCATCCGCTCGCCGTCCCGGTTGGGACGGGTCGAGCCCAGCAGCCCCGTGATCTCGTGCTCGCGCGCACCGTCGAACACCGGCGTCGCGGTGTTCGTGTCGGCGGGCACCGAGTAGAGCTCCTCGGGCATCTGCGCCGCCCACTCGGGCGTGCCCTCGATCTCCCAGCCGGACTTGGCGATCCACCCGAGGTGGGTCTCCAGGATCTGGCCGATGTTCATACGACGCGGCACACCGTGGGTGTTCAGGATGATGTCGACCGGCGTGCCGTCCGGGAGGAACGGCATGTCCTCCTGCGGGAGGATCTTGCCGATGACGCCCTTGTTGCCGTGCCGGCCGGCGAGCTTGTCGCCGTCGGAGATCTTGCGCTTCTGGGCCACGTAGACG
>NZ_QBBV01000084.1:0-388 GCF_003073115.1 Acuticoccus kandeliae
CGGCCGCCCCGTACGTCGCCGGCGCCCCGGCGCCCACCGTCGCTCCGGTCGTCCGCCGCCCCGAGCCGTACATGCGCCTGCAGTGGAACGACGCCGTGACCGGCGCCGTCGGCTACCTGGTCGTGCACACCCTGCGGGCGGGCCTCGCCACCGGCGGCACCCGGATGCGGGCCGGCTGCACGTTGTCCGAGGTCGAGGACCTCGCACGCGGCATGGCCAACAAGACCGCCACCTTCGACCTGCCGATCGGCGGGGCCAAGGGCGGGATCGACTTCGACCCGAAGGACCCGCGCGCCGTCGAGGTGCTGGAGCGGTTCTGCGAGGCCATGCGCCCCTGGATCGACGCGCACTGGGTGACCGCGGAGGACCTCGGCGTCCCGCAGCACCA
>NZ_QBBV01000085.1:0-387 GCF_003073115.1 Acuticoccus kandeliae
CTTTCCGATGCGTGACATCGTTCGTTACCCCTCTCTCACCAGACGTAGGCGAGGACTTCCCCGCCCACGCCGCTCCGGTAGGCCTGCTGGTCGGTCATCAGACCCTGAGAGGTCGAGATGATCGCGATGCCGAGGCCACCCAGGACCCGCGGCAGGTTCGTCGACTTCGCGTACACACGCAGACCGGGCTTGGACACCCGGCGCAGACCGGCGACGCTGCGCTCACGGTTGCGGCCGTACTTCAGCTCGACGACCAGGGACTTGCCGACCTCGGCGTCCTCGGTGTGGTGTGCCGCGATGTAGCCCTCCTTCTGAAGGATCTCCGCAATGGCGACCTTCAGCTTCGAGTGGGGCATCACGACGCGGTCGTGGTAGGCCGAGTTCGCG
>NZ_QBBV01000086.1:0-386 GCF_003073115.1 Acuticoccus kandeliae
GGAAAGAACTGAGGTACAAAGTGTGGGCGAGGGGCTGAGGATGGGCCCCCAAAGTCCCCCAAGGTCCTAACCCAGCACTGTGTCCTCTTAGGAGCCCTCGTTTTCCTTCTTCCTTTCCTCCTCGTGCTGCTTCTCCAGTGGCCCGCACAGATTCTTTTGCTCATCGGTGTACATGATTTCGGACTTGTCAATGCCCAGGCACGAGATGCCCTCATGGAACTCTTTCATCTGCTCCTGGGTCAGCTCCGGCTTGTCCGCGTAGAAGGACAGCCCCTTGTTCTGCTCGTCTGTCCTGGCATTGGCAAGCATGAAGGTCTTGGGGTCCTTGGTGAACAGCAGGTCAGCAAAGTGTTCTCTGCCCCACTCATGCTTAGATATGGTCCCAT
>NZ_QBBV01000087.1:0-386 GCF_003073115.1 Acuticoccus kandeliae
TGGCCTCCGGCGCCGACCCGGTGTTCACCGAGACGTAGCCGCCGGCCTGGATCATCGTGTCGAACGCGGCGCGGTCGACGACGAGGGCCTTGATGACCGGGAGCGAGCGCGAGCGGAACGGCTCGATGGCGATCGTGTCGCCGTCGGAGTAGTGCCGCATGTGCAGCTGGCAGGTGGTGGTCGCCCGCTGCGGGCCGTGCGGCCTGCCGTCGATGACCATGCTGCACGAGCCGCAGATGCCCTCGCGGCAGTCGTGGTCGAACGCGACCGGCTCGTCACCGGAGAGGATCAGCTTCTCGTTGAGCACGTCGAGCATCTCGAGGAACGACATGTCCTCGTCGGCGTCGACGGTGTAGTTCACCAGGCGACCCTTGTCGACCGCGTCG
>NZ_QBBV01000088.1:0-379 GCF_003073115.1 Acuticoccus kandeliae
GGCCGTCCTCGAGCACCTGCAGGAGCGTGTTGTAGATCTCCTGGTGCGCCTTCTCGATCTCGTCGAACAGCACCACTGAGAACGGCTTGCGCCGCACCTTCTCGGTGAGCTGGCCGCCCTCCTCGTAGCCGACGTACCCGGGAGGGGCACCGAACAGCCGCGAGGCGGTGTAGCGGTCGTGGAACTCACCCATGTCGATCTGGATGAGTGCGTCGTCCTCGCCGAACAGGAAGTTCGCGAGCGCCTTGGACAGCTCGGTCTTACCGACACCGGACGGGCCGGCGAAGATGAACGAGCCGGACGGGCGCTTCGGGTCCTTCAGACCGGCGCGAGTACGACGGATCGCCTGCGAGACGGAGCGGACGGCGTCCTCCTGGCC
>NZ_QBBV01000089.1:0-378 GCF_003073115.1 Acuticoccus kandeliae
GACGCTCTTCCGATCTGGCGGGGGCGGTGGAGTCGGTCGGCTGCTCGGTCACTGGAGTCTCCCTGTGCTGACCCGGGTCGGGATCACGGGCGGGTCGGGGCACCGGCGCGCAGGTCGCGCAGCGCCAGCGCCGATTCGAGTGCGGCGATGCAGGCCTCGGCCCCCTTGTCCTCGGCCGCGCCCGGCGCGCCGGAGCGGTCGATCGCCTGGTCCATCGTGTCGGTGGTGAGCACGCCGTTGCCGACCGGGGTCGACTCGTCGAGCGCCACGCGGGTGAGGCCCGCGGTGACGGCGTCGCAGACGTACTCGAAGTGCGGGGTTCCGCCGCGGACGACGACACCGAGCGCGACGACGGCGTCGTGGCCGCGGGCCAGCTCC
>NZ_QBBV01000090.1:0-377 GCF_003073115.1 Acuticoccus kandeliae
GTGCATTTGTTTTAATACAAGCAGTGCTGTTTCAGGCTCACATTCTAAAATTGGTGAGATTTTAGGGTGATAGCCAATTGGCTCAATGTGAGCAACCGCATATGTTATGCGCTTATGCGTGTTATTATGTATCACCGTTAATAATGATTCCTCATTGTAACCCGATAAGTCTGGCAATATTTCTTTTGCAAGTTTATCGATACAATACACAACAGGTTCCCCATCTGCTGTACGCACGCGTTCAATCATCACTGCATTAAAACCATCTTCACTATTAAACTTCTCTTTTTCCTCTTCTGTTAAAGTTGTAGTAGATGATGATAAAAAGATTGTTCCTGGTGTTTTCCCCACACTAGAAATCATATCTGTAATACTAG
>NZ_QBBV01000091.1:0-377 GCF_003073115.1 Acuticoccus kandeliae
TTGTTGTTGTTGTTTTTGTTGGTGTGTTGTCCTCGTGGTTGTCGCTTTTTGCCTTTGTTGTTGTTGTCGTTGTTCATGTTGTCGATGTTGTCATTGTTGTTTGTTCTGCGATACTCTTGTTTTCATTGTTGTTTGTTGTGCGATGGTCTTGTTTTCATTGTTGTGCGGTGGTCTTGTGTTTCGTTGTCAATGTTGTCATTGTTGTTTGTTGTGCGGTAGTCTTATTTTCATTGTCGTGTGTCATTGTCGTTGTCTTTGTTATTTGTTTGTTGTCATTGTCATTGTTGTCATTTTTGTTTATCGTCATTGTTGTTATTATTGTTATTGTTTGTTTGTTATTATTGTTATTGTTTGTTGTTGTGTTGGTATTGTTGATT
>NZ_QBBV01000092.1:0-375 GCF_003073115.1 Acuticoccus kandeliae
TGGGCGTCGGGTACTGCACGACGGCGACCTGGCGGGTCAGCTGCGCGAGCAGACGTACCGAGCGGCGCAGCACGTCGTCGAGGTCGACGGCGCCGTCCAGGAACGTCTGCACGGCCCGCTTCTCGGCCGACGACAGCGGCTTGACCTGCGAGATCCGGTCGACGAACTGCCGGTAGCCCTTGTCGGTGGGAATCCGGCCCGCACTGGTGTGCGGCTGCGCGATCAGGCCGTCCTCCTCGAGGACGGCCATGTCGTTGCGCACCGTCGCGCTCGACACCCCGAGGTTGTGCCGGTCGACGATGGCCTTCGACCCCACGGGCTCCTGCGTCGACACGTAGTCGGCCACGATGGCCCGCAGCACGGCGAACCGCCGCT
>NZ_QBBV01000093.1:0-374 GCF_003073115.1 Acuticoccus kandeliae
GCGGCACCCGACCGTCAAGCTGGTCGCGCCGTCGGAGCTCAAGTTCTTCCCCGGGCCGTACATGGACCTCGTCTGCCCCGGGACCGAGGAGAGCCGTTCGTTCTCCATGGCCAACACCCCCAACCGGGACGGCACCTACGAGTTCGTCATCAAGGTCTACCCGGGTGGGCTGTTCGGAACCTGGCTCGACGAGAAGGCCGCTCCCGGTGACCGGCTCGACGTCGAGGCGCCCTTCGGCACCTTCACCCTCCGCCAGAACCGCAGCTCGCCGATCGTCTTCGTCGGCGGCGGCGCCGGCATGGCGCCGGTACTGGGCCTGCTGCGGGCGATGGCCGAGGGCGGCGTCGAACGACGGGCCACCTTCTACTACGGCG
>NZ_QBBV01000094.1:0-372 GCF_003073115.1 Acuticoccus kandeliae
AAGCAGTTCAACAAGGTCTTCCCGACCCACTGTTCGTTCATGCTGGGCGAGATCGCCCTGTACAGCTTCATCATCGTGCTGCTGACCGGCACCTACCTGGCGCTGTTCTTCGCCCCCTCCCTGCAGGAGGTGGTCTACAACGGGCCGTACGACCCGCTGCGCGGCGTCCACATGTCGCGGGCCTACGAGTCGGCGCTGGAGATCTCGCTCGAGGTCCGTGGTGGGCTGTTCATGCGTCAGCTGCACCACTGGGCGGCGCTGCTGTTCGTCGCGGCGATGATCATCCACATGTTCCGGGTGTTCTTCACCGGCGCGTTCCGCAAGCCGCGCGAGGCCAACTGGACCATCGGCGTCGTGCTGATCCTGCTGGGC
>NZ_QBBV01000095.1:0-372 GCF_003073115.1 Acuticoccus kandeliae
ACACCAACGCGCACCTGGCGCGGGCCACGCTGGAGGCGATCTGCTACCAGTCCCGCGACGTCAGCGACGCCATGACCAAGGACTCCGGGGTGACCCTGGAGACGCTGAAGGTCGACGGCGGCGTCACCCAGAACGAGCTGTGCATGCAGATCCAGGCCGACGTGCTGGGCGTGCCGGTCTCGCGGCCCGTCGTCGCCGAGACCACCGCGCTCGGTGCGGCCTACGCGGCCGGGCTGGCCGTCGGGTTCTGGAAGAACACCGACGAGCTGCGGGAGAACTGGAACGAGGCCCGGCGCTGGGAACCGACCTGGTCGAAGGAGCAGCGCGACGAGGGCTACGGCCGGTGGAAGAAGGAGATCGGAAGAGCGTCGT
>NZ_QBBV01000096.1:0-371 GCF_003073115.1 Acuticoccus kandeliae
CCGATCTTGGGGAACGTGTTACGCATAAACAAGGCGATGAAGGGCGCTTTCCGTTTTGAAGACGCGGGCGTTTAAAACAGAGAGTCCTGCTTCATGTTCGGCGAGGGCAGGCAGCACTTTGTCTTCAAGGATGGATGTGATACGGGTGAGGTCGCCTTTCATATGATGAAGGTCGTGCGCCATCGCCTCGTATTTGGCGGTCAGCACTTCTTGCCCATGGCGGAGCGCTTCAACGATCGCCTTCGTTTCGTTCGTGCGCTCATCAAGCAGGTCGATTCGCCGTGCAAGCGTGTTCGTCTGTTCGTGCAGTTGGGCGACTTGGTGTTCGACGGTGCCCATGCGTTCGCTCAGTTGGGCGACTTGGTGTTCGA
>NZ_QBBV01000097.1:0-367 GCF_003073115.1 Acuticoccus kandeliae
GCCGGCCTTACCCCAGTTGATGTTGGCGTTCTCCGAGTTGCCCACCTCGCCGACGGTGGCGCGGCAGCGCACGTCGACGTAGCGGATCTCGCCGGAGGGCATCCGCAGCTGCGCGTAGGGCCCGTCCTTGGCGACCAGCTGGACGCCGACACCGGCCGAGCGCGCGATCTTGGCGCCGCCACCGGGGCGGAGCTCGATCGCGTGCACCACGGTGCCCGTCGGGATGTTGCGCAGCGGCAGGTTGTTACCCACCTTGATGTCGGCCCGGGGACCGTTCTCGATCTTGTCGCCCTGCTTGAGCTTCGCCGGCGCGATGATGTAGCGCTTCTCGCCGTCGGCGTAGTGCAGCAGTGCGATCCGCGAGGTG
>NZ_QBBV01000098.1:0-364 GCF_003073115.1 Acuticoccus kandeliae
GATTACTTCGCCAACTATTGCGATAACAAGAAAAAGCCAGCCTTTCATGATATATCTCCCAATTTGTGTAGGGCTTATTATGCACGCTTAAAAATAATAAAAGCAGACTTGACCTGATAGTTTGGCTGTGAGCAATTATGTGCTTAGTGCATCTAACGCCGGAGTTAAGCCGCCGCGCGTAGCGCGGTCGGCTTGAACGAATTGTTAGACATCATTTACCAACTGACTTGATGATCTCGCCTTTCACAAAGCGAATAAATTCTTCCAAGTGATCTGCGCGTGAGGCCAAGTGATCTTCTTTTTGTCCCAGATAAGCTTGCTTAGCTTCAAGTAAGACGGGCTGATACTGGGCAGGTAGGCGTTT
>NZ_QBBV01000099.1:0-362 GCF_003073115.1 Acuticoccus kandeliae
CCGGCCATTGCACGGGCGTTACGAGGTCCTCATTCTCGGCGGGCGCCCCCCGTGAGCCGGGACCTCGCAGCGGATCAGCGCGCGGACCGACCCGCGCCGGTGGGGCTCAGCTCGGTGGCGGTGCCGGTCCCTGATCCGTCGGACGGGTTCCGGTCCGTCGAGGCGGGTTCCAGCCGCACCGCGGCCACCTTGAACTCCGGCATCCGGCTCACCGGATCCAGGGCCGGGTTGGTGACGTTGTTCGCCGACCCCGCCCCACCGAAGTGGAAGGGCCGGAACACCGTGTCCGGGCGCAGCGAGGCGACGCAGCGGACGCGCGCCGTCGTCGTCCCGCGCCGGGAGACGACGGCGGCCAGGTCGCC
>NZ_QBBV01000100.1:0-362 GCF_003073115.1 Acuticoccus kandeliae
ACGCTCTTCCGATCTTGGGCGTTGGAGTCGCGACCGTTACGGGAGCTGGACGCACCCTTCTTGTGTGCCATGACGCGGGCTCCTTACTTGCCGATCGCGGTGACCTGGACCTTCGTCAGGGGCTGACGGTGCCCCTGGCGCTTGTGGTACCCGGTCTTGTTCTTGAACTTGTGGATCCGGATCTTCGGACCCTTGGTGTGCTCGACGACGGTGGCCGTCACCGCGGAGGTGAGGCCGCTGGCGTCGGTGGTCACCTGGTCGCCGTCGACGAGCAGCACGGCGGGCAGAATGATCTCGGCGCCGGGCTCACCGTCGAGCTTCTCGACGGTGACCACGTCGTCGACGGCCACCTTGTACTGCTT
>NZ_QBBV01000101.1:0-358 GCF_003073115.1 Acuticoccus kandeliae
AGACGCCATGTGGGCCCTTTCAAGAATAAATGAAATAAGTAAATTAAATCATAGATTTAAACAAGTCAAATGTTACTGGAAGAGCTAATTTTGTCTCCATGTTGGATCTGCTTCTGTGACTTTAACCTTCCCACTGCTTTTGCTCACTAAAAAGATATTGTTTATACATAATGGCCTGCCTCAGTGAACCCTACCCCTCTACTTGAACGTTAAACCAAAATGCCTTTTTTTGGGAGCCTGTCCACCTGTGGGTGGCTACAAGAAGGAAGAAATGGACAACATCCTCTCCCTGAGGCTTGCCCTTCTAGGAGATATCTGCAAGATTAATGGCCTTTTAACTTCATTTCCTCACCTCCCT
>NZ_QBBV01000102.1:0-358 GCF_003073115.1 Acuticoccus kandeliae
CGAAGTCCCGCTGCGGCGGCTGCCCGCTCCGGCAGGCCTGCCTGGACGGCGCGCTGGAGCGTGCCGAGCCGTGGGGCGTGTGGGGAGGCGAGATCTTCGACCACGGTCGGGTGATCCCGCGCAAGCGCCCGAGGGGGCGTCCCCGCAAGGCCGACCTGGAGCGCGACCGGGCCCTGGCCCTGGCCGCGAGCCGCTGACCACAGCCGTACCCGCGCGACCCGCACCGCGGCGCCGCCGACCCACCAGACCCGAGGAGACCGAGACATGAACGACCTGAAGCCGGCACCGGCCGTGCGACCGATTCCCCGCACCGACCGTTCGTCCCACCTCGTGAACCAGGAGAACGTGATGACGCAAC
>NZ_QBBV01000103.1:0-356 GCF_003073115.1 Acuticoccus kandeliae
TCGACCGGCCCCTACTCGATGATCACCCAGCAGCCGCTGGGCGGTAAGGCGCAGTTCGGTGGCCAGCGCTTCGGTGAGATGGAGTGCTGGGCGATGCAGGCGTACGGCGCCGCCTACACCCTGCAGGAGCTGCTGACGATCAAGTCCGACGACGTCGTGGGCCGCGTGAAGGTCTACGAGGCGATCGTCAAGGGCGAGAACATCCCGGAGCCGGGGATCCCCGAGTCGTTCAAGGTGCTCCTCAAGGAGCTGCAGTCGCTCTGCCTGAACGTCGAGGTGCTCTCCAGCGACGGTGCGGCGATCGAGATGCGGGACGCCGACGACGAGGACCTCGAGCGTGCCGCGGCGAACCTGGG
>NZ_QBBV01000010.1:0-1442 GCF_003073115.1 Acuticoccus kandeliae
GCTCTTCCGATCTTTTTCGCCGAGTCTGTGGTCGAGACAGCGCCCAAGTCGTTACGCCATTCGTGCAGGTCGGAACTTACCCGACAAGGAATTTCGCTACCTTAGGATGGTTATAGTTACCACCGCCGTTTACTGGCGCTTAAATTCTCCGCTTCGCCCCGAAGAGCTAACAGGTCCTCTTAACGTTCCAGCACCGGGCAGGCGTCAGTCCGTATACATCGTCTTGCGACTTCGCACGGACCTGTGTTTTTAGTAAACAGTCGCTTGGGCCTGGTCTCTGCGACCGGCCGTCCCTAGCCCGCAAGGAGCCTCAAGACAACCGGCCCTCCTTCTCCCGAAGTTACGGAGGTATTTTGCCGAATACCTTAACCACAGTTCGCTCGATCGCCTCGGTATTCTCTACCTGACCACCTGTGTCGGTTTGGGGTACGGGCCGCAACAGCACTCGCTAGAGGCTTTTCTCGACAGCATGGGATCACCCTCTTCGCCTCAATCGGCTACGCATCACCTCTCACCCTTCACGAGCCCCGGATTTACCTAGGACTCGGGCTACAGGCTTACACCACGACAACCACCGCGTGGCGGAGCTACCCTCCTGCGTCACCCCATCACTTGCCTACTACCAGATCGGATCCCACGCTCCCCCACAAACAACACTCCCGAAGGAGCGAAGGTGGGTTCGGATGGTTAGCATCACCAGCCTCGGCATGGACGCACTATCACGAGCACGGGAATATCAACCCGTTGTCCATCGACTACGCCTGACGGCCTCGCCTTAGGTCCCGGCTCACCCTGGGCGGAACAACCTGGCCCAGGAACCCTTGGTCATCCGGCGGCAGAGATTCTCACTCTGCATTCGCTACTCATGCCTGCATTCTCACTCCCACACCCTCCACCCGTAAATCACTCCCGGGCTTCACCAGATGCAGGACGCTCCCCTACCCAACAACACCTAAGGTGTCATTGCCACGGCTTCGGCGGTGCGCTTGAGCCCCGCTACATTGTCGGCGCAGGACCACTTGACCAGTGAGCTATTACGCACTCTTTCAAGGGTGGCTGCTTCTAAGCCAACCTCCTGGTTGTCCGGGCGATCCCACATCCTTTCCCACTTAGCGCACGCTTAGGGGCCTTAGCCGGTGATCTGGGCTGTTTCCCTCTCGACCACGAAGCTTATCCCCCGCAGTCTCACTGCCGCGCTCTCACTCACCGGCATTCGGAGTTTGGCTGACTTCGGTAAGCTTGTCGGCCCCCTAGGCCATCCAGTGCTCTACCTCCGGTGAGAAACACACGACGCTGCACCTAAATGCATTTCGGGGAGAACCAGCTATCACGAAGTTTGATTGGCCTTTCACCCCTACCCACAGCTCATCCCCCAGGTTTTCAACCCTGGTGGGTTCGGGCCTCCACGACGTCTTACCGACGCTTCACCCTGGCCATGGGTA
>NZ_QBBV01000104.1:0-354 GCF_003073115.1 Acuticoccus kandeliae
CGTGGACCGGAGAGCCCCGGCAGGACGAGTGCTCCAGGGAACTGGACGCGCGACTCCGGGCCGACAGAGACCTGAACAGAGCACGGGCCGCAGCCGGCCCGCCGGACATCCGGTGGCAGCACGGCGCGAGTTCTTACGGGGCCGAACCGCGACACCCCCGCGGCAGGAAGAAGAGGACGACCGACGACCATGGCGGGACAGAAGATCCGCATCAGGCTCAAGGCCTATGACCACGAGGCAATCGACGCGTCTGCTCGCAAGATCGTGGAGACCGTGACGCGTACCGGTGCCCGGGTCGTCGGCCCCGTGCCGCTGCCTACCGAGAAGAACGTGTACTGCGTCATCCGCTCGCCG
>NZ_QBBV01000105.1:0-353 GCF_003073115.1 Acuticoccus kandeliae
CGCCGGGTTGACCAGCTTGACGCCGAAACGACGGCGCTCCCAGCGGGTCTCGATGGCGCCCGAGGGGACCGCCTTGTCGACGACCGGCTCACCGGTCGCGTAGTCGGCGTAGGACACGTGGTGGGACGAGGCGTCAGTGCTGTCAGTCATGGGATCAGACCACTCCGAACGTGACGGCGAGGGGCACCGAGATGAAGCCGAGGGTCAGCACGGCGGCGAAGACCGTCGACACCACCTTGATGATGCGCTCACGGCTGTTCGACGACCACCCGAGCGTCTGGATGCCCGAGAAGATGCCGTGCTGGACGTGGAAGCCCAGCGCGACCACCGCGAGGACGTAGAACAGGGTGACG
>NZ_QBBV01000106.1:0-352 GCF_003073115.1 Acuticoccus kandeliae
CCCGGCATCAGACAGTCCCTTCGATCTTCTCGGTCTGGTTCATCAGAACTCCAGGCCTCCCTCGCGGGCGGCGTCGGCCAGGGCCGCGATGCGGCCGTGGTAGGCCAGCCCGCCGCGGTCGAACACGACCGTGGAGATGCCTGCCTCCTTGGCCCGGGCGGCGATGAGCTCGCCGACCTTGGCCGCCTTGGCCTTCTTGTCGCCCTCGACGCCACGCACCTCGGCGTCCAGCGAGGACGCGAAGGCCAGCGTGTGGCCCGCCAGGTCGTCGATCAGCTGGACGGTGATGTGCCGCGAGGAGCGGTTGACCGCCAGCCGCGGACGCACCGGCGTCCCGGAGATCTTCTAGATC
>NZ_QBBV01000107.1:0-352 GCF_003073115.1 Acuticoccus kandeliae
ACAACGTCAAGGTGCCGGGTACCGGCGCGGAGCTCAACCAGAGCCTGGAGAAGGCCGGCCGGGTGGCCGACTTCCTCGAGCTCGGCGAGCTCATGTGTCTCGACGCGCTCGTGCGTCGCGAGTCCTGCGGCGGTCACTTCCGCGGGGAGAGCCAGACCGAGGACGGCGAGGCGCAGCGCGACGACGAGAACTTCTCCTTCACCTCGGCCTGGGAGTACACCGGCCGCGGGCAGGCTCCGGTCCTGCACAAGGAGGAGCTCACGTTCGAGTACGTGCACCCGACCCAGCGCAGCTACAAGTAAGGCGAGGACCCCGTGAAGCTCAATCTGAAGGTCTGGCGCCAGCGCGACGC
>NZ_QBBV01000108.1:0-350 GCF_003073115.1 Acuticoccus kandeliae
CTTCGGCGATGAAGTGGCGACGCAGGTCGAACGAGATGCCGTACTGGCTCCAGTTCTGGTCCTGGTTGGCATCGAAGTTCGGGTTCTGATAGTTCAGCTCGCCGTCGATCGACCAGTTCGGGCTAACGAACTTGCCCAGACCCAGGGTGACGAACGGAGCATCATTGGTCAGACGATCGCTGTCCTGGAAGTTGAAGCCAGCGCTACCGGTCAGGTACCAACGGTCATCGAACTCCTGCGCGGAAGCAGCCTGGGCAACCGCCAGACCGCCGAGCAACGCGGCAGTGAGAATTTTCTTGTTCATGTATACAGCTCCTTCTTTGGGAGATAAACCGATAGAGGCGTTGTTC
>NZ_QBBV01000109.1:0-350 GCF_003073115.1 Acuticoccus kandeliae
CCGGAGAACTCGTCGGGCGACCGGACGTCGACCAGGTTCTTGGCGTCGATCTCGTCGACGACCTCGTCGCGGAACGCGCGGATCGAGGTGTCGGCCTCCTTGGCGGTGTAGGAGGTCGCGGGGCGGTCCTTGACGTCGGTGGTCAGGGTCCGGCCGTCGAGCTCCCACTTCTTGCGGCCGCCGTCGAGCAGCACCACGTCGTCGTGGCCGTAGAGCTTGAACTCCCAGTACGCGTAGGCGGCGAACCAGTTGTTGTTGCCGCCGTAGAGCACGACCTTGTCGTCGTTCGAGACGCCCTTGGCGGAGAGCAGCTGCTCGACCTGCTCCTTGGTGGGGATGTCGCGACGGAC
>NZ_QBBV01000110.1:0-348 GCF_003073115.1 Acuticoccus kandeliae
ATTCTTTTCATTTTTTTTTATTAATAGTAGCATAGAGAAGAGAGGCAAAATGTTTAAAGAAATCCGTGTTCTTTAGATAGGGCGTTGGTTTAGCACCAACAGAAAAAGAAAAACAGATGAATAAGCTCTGGGTCTCCATTTCTCTTTCTTTCTCTTCTTCTCAGGGTAGGCTGAGATGCTTATGATTGTGTTGTTTTTAGGCTAAGGCTGTTCGAGTTGCAGCAACAAGAAGTGGACCCTCCACAGTAAAGCAGGCCTCTTTGTCAACCGCTGCGCAGCACTTATCTACAAAAGCTACAAATTTCTCCATAACAGTCTTCAGTTGTTCGTCTGTTGCCTTAGGCTTGT
>NZ_QBBV01000111.1:0-347 GCF_003073115.1 Acuticoccus kandeliae
CGCGAGATCCGGCACCGGGTGGACGACTCGCTGCAGGCGACCCGGGCCGCGGTGGCCGAGGGCATCGTCGCCGGTGGCGGATCGGCGCTGCTGCACGCCGAGCCCGCGCTCGACGAGCTGGACGTGACCGGGGACTACCGGATCGGGGTCGAGATCGTCCGGCACGCGCTCACCGAGCCCGTGCACCTCATCGCCTCCAACGCCGGCTACGACGGCGACGAGGTGGTCAGGCAGGTCACGACCATGGGCGTCGACGAGGGCTTCGACGCCCTGGAGGGCCGCTTCGGGGACATGGTCGAGATGGGCATCATCGACCCGCTGCGGGTCGTGCGCTCCGCCCTGCAGAA
>NZ_QBBV01000112.1:0-347 GCF_003073115.1 Acuticoccus kandeliae
GCGGATGGTCGGCGGGGAACAGGAAGTAGGCGTAGCCGCGCTCGCGGCCACGCCCCACACGGCCCCGCAGCTGGTGCAGCTGGGACAGGCCCAGGGTGTCGGAGCGCTCGACGATCAGGGTGTTGGCGTTGGAGATGTCCAGGCCGTTCTCGACGATCGTGGTGCAGACCAGCACGTCGACGTCGCGGTGCCAGAACGCGCTGACCGTGCGCTAGAGCAGGTCCTCGTTCATCTGGCCGTGCGCGACGGCGACCCGCGCCTCGGGGACGAGGTCCTGGATGGTCTTCGCCGCCCGGTCGATCGAGCTGACCCGGTTGTGCACGTAGAACACCTGGCCGTCGCGCAGC
>NZ_QBBV01000113.1:0-346 GCF_003073115.1 Acuticoccus kandeliae
ATCATGTTTGCTCACCTTAGATGGCTGTGAAGTATATTCCGTTATTTGATAAAAAATCTTTAAGTTAGCCTAAGGGCTAAAGGTATTAGGAGGAATTCAGTATTATGCAACACGGTAAAGTTAAATGGTTTAACAACGAAAAAGGCTACGGTTTCATCGAAGTGGAAGGCGGTTCCGACGTATTCGTCCACTTCACGGCGATCCAAGGTGAAGGGTTCAAAACGTTAGAAGAAGGCCAAGAAGTTTCGTTTGAAATCGTCCAAGGAAACCGCGGACCGCAAGCAGCGAACGTTGTCAAATTATAAGACTTCGTTGACATAGACGAGAGAACGGGAGAGATCGGAAG
>NZ_QBBV01000114.1:0-345 GCF_003073115.1 Acuticoccus kandeliae
CCTCGTCCTTGCCGTCGTCCTCGGACGGCAGGTGGACGTCGTCGACCGAGATGTTGACCTCGACGACCTCGAGCCCGGTCATCCGCTCCAGGGCGGAGATGACGTTGCGGCGCACGGCCTTCGCCAGGTCGGCGATGGAGACGCCGTACTCGACGACGACGTTGATGTCGACGGCGGCCTGCTTCTCGCCGACCTCGACCGACACACCCTGCGAGGCGTTGGTGGTGCCACCCGGGATGCGCTCGCGCAGCGCGCCGAACGCGCGGGCCGCGCCGCCGCCGAGGGCGTAGATGCCGCTGACCTCGCGGGCCGCCAGACCGGCGATCCTCGAGACGACCGTCTCGG
>NZ_QBBV01000115.1:0-343 GCF_003073115.1 Acuticoccus kandeliae
GTGCCCCCCACGACCAGCTCCCGCCGAAGGCGACCAGCCGCGGCCGGTGGGCGAGCAGGCGCACCGCCGCCGCCACCCCGGACGGTGCGACACCGTCCGGGACCGGGACACGGTGCAGCCCGGTCCGGGCCGGGGCGGTCGAGGTCACCGGGAGAGCATGCTGATCCGGCCCCACGCGGGGAAGGCGCCGTGACCCGGCGCACGCCTCACTCCCAGCTCTCCGGGCGCCGGGCGACGGCGTGGATCCGCTCCACCTCCCGCGGGCCGAGCACCGGGGTCAGCCCGCGCAGGGCGTACACCAGCGCGCCCTCGGTGGCGACCACGACGTCGTCGGGCCAGCGGC
>NZ_QBBV01000116.1:0-342 GCF_003073115.1 Acuticoccus kandeliae
GTGAATTATTTAATGCAGCACTACACACATACACACACACATGCACAAGCCTTCATCCTGTCTCTTTTGCCTGACAGCGGTGGTTGTGAGAGAGAAATTGCGAGCGAAGTGGCAGTACACACACACACACACACACACACACATAGGCTCTCCTGGAAAAAGTATCTATCCACTTTCTCACACATAGACATCGATCTCCTCCAATTCCCACACACATACACACACACACACACACACACACACACACACAACAGTAGCAAGAAAGAGCAAGGTGGTGCCTGTATCTCGCCCCTTTCTCTCCTCCTCTTCCTCCTCTTCCTCTTCCTCCCTTTTCTTCGCCCT
>NZ_QBBV01000117.1:0-341 GCF_003073115.1 Acuticoccus kandeliae
GACGCTGTCACCGCCGGACCAGCCGGCGACGCCACCGCCGTCGGAGGAGCCGCCCCCGGTCGCGGCGGGCGCCCCACCGAGCGTGGCGAGCTTCTGTGCGGCGGGCTACTCGGCGAAGGCGGGCTCGGCGGCCAGCATCGCGCCGACCCCGAACGCACCGACCGACAGCGCGGCGGCGGCGGGCCCGACGGCCGTCCAGTCCGGCCGCATCGACGGCGACAGCGCGTGGTGCCGGGACCGGACGACGGTGAGCGCGGCGTCCCCGGCCCGGGTCCGGTCGGGCACCCGCGTCGCGAGCACCGTGGCGAACACCGCGGTGGCGGCGACGAGCGCGAACAGGA
>NZ_QBBV01000118.1:0-341 GCF_003073115.1 Acuticoccus kandeliae
CCGATCTGCGGAAGCCTGACGCAGCGACGCCGCGTGGGGGATGACGGCCTTCGGGTTGTAAACCTCTTTCGCCAGGGACGAAGAGCAATTGACGGTACCTGGAGAAGAAGCACCGGCCAACTACGTGCCAGCAGCCGCGGTAACACGTAGGGTGCGAGCGTTGTCCGGAATTATTGGGCGTAAAGAGCTCGTAGGCGGTGTGTCGCGTCGGCCGTGAAAACTTGGGGCTTAACTCTGAGCGTGCGGTCGATACGGGCATCACTTGAGTTCGGCAGGGGAGACTGGAATTCCTGGTGTAGCGGTGAAATGCGCAGATATCAGGAGGAACACCGGTGGCGAAG
>NZ_QBBV01000119.1:0-340 GCF_003073115.1 Acuticoccus kandeliae
TTGCGCCGCTGCACCGAGCAGTCGCGTACCCCGAGGGTCCAGACGTCGCCGGTGGCGTCGGCGACGACCTGCACCTCGACGTGCCGTCCGCCCGACACCGCGCGCTCCAGGAACACGGTCGCGTCCCCGGCGGTCCTCGACGCCTCCGACGGGGCCCGCTCGAAGGCCTCGTCGAGCTGCTCGGGACCCGGCACGTAGCGGATGCCGCGACCCCCGCCGCCCGCGGTCGCCTTCACCATCAGCGGGTAGCCGACGGTCTCGGCGGCCTTGCGCGCCGTCTCGACGTCGGCCACCGGACCGCCGGACCACGGCGCCATCGGCACGCCGACCGACTCGGCCA
>NZ_QBBV01000120.1:0-339 GCF_003073115.1 Acuticoccus kandeliae
TTTTCAACATCGAAGGCGGCTGCTATGCGAAATGCATCAACCTATCGCGCGAGAAAGAGCCGCAAATTTTTGACGCCATCGGCTTCGGCGCGGTGCTCGAAAACGTCGTCCTCGACGACGCGACGCGGGTGCCGAATTACGACGACGGCACGCTGACGGAAAACACGCGCGCCGCCTACCCGCTTCAAGCGATCAAAAACATCGTCGACCCAAGCGTCGCCGGCCATCCGTCCACGATCGTGTTTTTGACGGCTGATGCGTTCGGCGTCCTGCCGCCAATCAGCAAGCTGACGCGCGAACAGGCGATGTACCATTTCTTAAGCGGCTACACAAGCAAAC
>NZ_QBBV01000121.1:0-339 GCF_003073115.1 Acuticoccus kandeliae
GTGTGCTCTTCCGATCTCGATCATCGTCGACATCGAGTTCGCCCGCGACGAGCGGCCCGGCCTCGACCTGGTGCGCGCGCTGCTGGAGCGCTGCCGCGGGGTGAAGATCCTCGTGCTGACCGGCTGCCGTGACCGCGACTCGATGATGCGCACCGTCCGCCTGGGTGTCCACGGCTACCTGCGCAAGGGTGCCGACACCGCCGAGATCGTGCGGGCGCTGCGCACGGTCCTGCGCGGCGAGGGCGTCTTCGACCCGGGCACCGCGAGCGCCGGCCCGCTGCAGGTGCTGCGCGACACCGACCCGGCGCCGTCGCCCACGCCGGACCTCTGCAAGACCTC